>JAPLKG010000009.1 GCA_026388185.1 Candidatus Eisenbacteria bacterium
GCTTCGTTCAGCAAGTAGTCGGCCAGATCTGTCGAGGTCAAGCCCGTCCTACTCGTGTTGGGGAAAACATAGAACGCGCCCTGCGGGCGCAGGCAGCTGAAGCCCGGAATGGCGTTCAGCCCGTCCACGATCACGTCTCGACGCCGCTTGAACTCCGCCAAATAGCGCTCCGGCTCGCTCTGGGGGCCAACTATGGCCTCGACGCCGGCCTTCTGAATGAAGCTGGCCGTGCAGGAGGCGCTGTTAGTCATCAGACGCGTTATGTGCGGCGCCAGGTCCGGCGGCAGAATGCCGTAGCCCAGGCGCCAACCGGTCATCGCGTAGGTCTTGGAGTAGCCGTCCAGTATTATGGTTTTATCCTGCATTCCAGGGAACGACGCGATGCTCACGTGCTCACCTTCGTAGAGTATCTTGCAGTAGATCTCGTCGGAGAGGACGAACAAGTTTTTCTTTCGAACGAGATCGGCGATCTCGCCAAGCTGCTCGCGCTTGAGCACGCCTCCGGTAGGATTCTGAGGAGAGTTCAGAATAATCAGCCTCGTGCGGGACGTAATCTTCTCCTTCAGTTCTCCTATGTCGAGACCGAAATCGTTTTCTTCTCTCAGGCGTATGGGAACAGGCTTGGCTCCGAAGAACCTGATGACGGACTCATAAATGGGAAAGCCGGGATTCGGATAGATGGCCTCGTCGCCCTCGTCGAGAATCGCGAGGGCCGAAAAGAAGAGGATCGGCTTCCCGCCCGGAGTAATGACGACGTTCTCTGGAGCCACATTGATGCCTCTGTCCTTCGTGATGAACTTGGCGATCTCCGCTCTGAACTCCGGCAACCCGGGAGACGGGTTATAGTGTGTCCAACCTTGCCTGAGCGCATCGATGGCCGCTTGGGTAATGTTGGCAGGGGTGTCGAAATCGGGCTCCCCGATCTCGAGGTGCACCACGTCTACTCCCTTGGCCTCGAGCTTCTTCGCTTTGGCCAGAACGTCAAACGCCGTCTCTGTTCCCAGTTTCTTCATGCGCTTCGCATACATGTCTAACCTCCGTCGCAGAAATCAGAATGTGAAATCTAGCTGGAGCCCGAGTTCGGGGTTCCCGTCATCCTCGGCCGCATTTGTCTCGGTCAGATGAGTCTGCGAGTACTTCGCCTCGGCTCCGAGCCTCTTCCCTCTAACACCTAGCACCACGTACCATCTCACGCCCTCGCCCCAGAGCGGTGTAAGGGTCACGCGACCCGGCAGATCGTCTTCGTATTCGTAGACCCTGGACTCGTAGGACGAAGTATCAAAGTATATCACACGACCCCTGAGGGTAAGCAAGCCTTCTGGAGTGTAGGCGAAGCCCGTAAAAACGAGCGAGCCTTTCTCATTCTCCTCGGCTCGGACGGTCGAGATCCTCAACTTCATCGTGAGGGGACTGCCGGGAGTCCAGGAAACGTCGGTGTTAATCGTTTCCCTCGACGAGACCGAGGAGATTTTTCCGTACGGGTCCGAAGGATCGATTGCCGAGCTGTCGTTCTTGGACAGCTTTCCCTTGACTCGCACCGTGATGCCGCTGCCCAGGTTCTGTTCTATCGAGCCCGCTGTCTCATAACCGGACGTGGGACGGCTTGTCACAGTTGTCGGGCCGGGGCGCTGAACCCCATCCAGATAGCCACTGAGCTTGTACTTTCCAAGGCGACCCTGAAGTCCGACGTACACTCCTCGTTCGTTCCAGGGGTTGCCTCCCGAGAAAGAGGAGGCCCGCAAGTTGTAGAAATTTGTGTCGTATGACCTGAAGACGCTCGCAACCTCGACACCGTGCATGTCGGATACCCATCCCAACACGAACGCCTTGCTGCCTCCGCTCATGAGCGCGGCTTCTCCGAAAATGGCCGCCTGCCCGAGAGAGACATTCCCGCTGATCCCGCCCACCGAGGCTTTCTTCCCCGTGAAGGAATAAAGGTAAGGCTCCTCGCCCGATGAGAACGGGGGGTCGTAGTCCGCGGCGTAGAAGGTCGTCGCAAGAGAGAAGCTCTTTGTGCACTTTGCTTCCGCGTGAAAAGCGAGCAGTGTCTCCGTCAAAGCATCTTTTCCGCGAAGCTCCCAGGCCTCCCTGTGATAGCCGGTTTCCGCGAGCCTTCTCGCGGTTCCGTCATCGTTGAGATACACGTCGAGCTTGCTTCTAGAGAACAAGGTTTCAAATGAGAGCCACTTGCCCTTGAGTTTTGCGTGCGCTCCTCTCAGCGCTCCGTTCTCCAGAGAGGAACGATGGCCATGAACACCCGCACCGCCTCTGTCTGTTTGAGAGACCGCCTCGTATCCCCTGTAGAAACCTTGCGGAGCCCAGAGCACAAGCCCCTGGCCGAACTCCGCCGAGAGGTCCCCCGCCGACACCGACGAGAGAAGGGCGTCGCTTCGCACGGTGAGGTATCCTGCCTGGTAGTCTCCCATCGTGCTCTCTCCTTCATCTTTATCTGTGACGTAGGAAAGCTCTATCCTCTCGGAAGGCCGCGAGATCGCACGAGTATAGAAGTGGACGTCTTTGAACTCTCGCGCGGAGGTCGGTCCGACCGCCCTCACCCTACCCTCCAGGGGGATCCAGAAAGGAATCCCCTTTGCGGCCATCGTCACGTAGGGGGCAATCTTGTTCAATAGCTGATAATCAACGCCTTCTATCGCCATCAAGTTGATGAGCGAGCGGAACCCGCCTGTCTTTTCGCGCAAGGACACTATCTTTCTCGCAAGGACCGGCGATATCCAGGGAAGCTGCGAGAGTTCAGCGGTGGTAGCAGAATTGAGGTCAATCGGTCTTGCCTTGAACCTCTCGAGCCTATCAACAAGGAAATCGGCTTCCACGGATCCCGCGTCTTCTCCGAGAATGTTTTCCAGATCGCTGACGTTTTCCGGCTCGGCGGAAGCTGCTTGAGAGGACGCTGCCTGTGACGTTCCCTGGAACACGCCTGACAAAGACGACACCGGGGGAGACGACGTTTGCCCGGCCGAGGCGACGGGTAGAATCAAGCTCGGAAGGACCAGAAGGAAGAGGCTCAAGGCCGAGCGCGAAAGATCGAGCAATGCCCGCGCCAGACGGTCCATAACATACTGAAAATAAAGGAATTGTGTCCCAGAGGTCCACCGTGAAGTCACAGCACAGAACGATAACAGCAGAGACGACGGGCGGCAAGTGATTTCTTTCACCGGGCTTCCCCCTTCCGCCGATCCTTCGCGCCGTCGCGCGAGGGGTAGGATCTTTCTCCCCTTCTGAACGTGAGCGTAACTACGTCCGTTCGGCCGAGTGCCGAATGGAACGAGGAGGCAGACTCAATTGACAAGCGACCAATATCTATTGCGAATCCTATCGCGAGCTCTACCGGCTCTGTCTGGAGTCCGCACCTGATTCGAATCCCGCTCTGCGACGCGAGCTCCGCACCCAGGTGAAAGGAAGATTGCTTTCCCGGAATCTTCCGCACTTCTCCCGCGGCGGTCACACCCTTCCCGGGGGTCAGAACCAAGCCGAAGAGAAAGGTCGAGGGAACGGCTCCCCTGTACGAATCGGACGCCGAGCTCGAACCCAGATTGCCCAGGCCGACGCACGCTTCAAGAGATCGAACGGGCCTCGAACGCAGACCGGCGCCCAGGGCGAAGAATCTCGCTTCTCCATAACCATCGACGGACATCGAAAGTAACCCCAAGGAAAGCATGATTCTTGTCGAAGAAAAAGGCTGCCGAGAAGCGCAGGCGGAGAGAATCCTCTCCTTGTAGAGGCTGCCCCCTCTCTCGGCAATACCGAATGTCAGCACGTTGTCTCGTCGGGGGACGTTCAACAGAACGTTCCTTTGCTCAAGCTCGGAGAGTCCGTACGGCGCGCAATAACAAGCGCTCGCGCTCAGGTCCGTCGCGAAGGGCGGCACGGGAGCGAGAAAATGAAATCCATAATCTGACGCGCTCCAGCAGTCCCCCATCGCCGCAGTCTTTGAATCCACAAAGATTCCCTCGAAGGCCGCCCATGACTCGTGAACCGCGGCCGGCAGTGAGAGGAAGGCGAGCAGACACGAGAAAACCAGTTTGAGTGATGTTTTCATGGGGTTCACTGTCTCTCTACCTCATTCCCTGCGGAGCCACGACTATGGTGCTCTTGGATTCCTCCCACCCTCCGTCGGCTTCTTTTACGCCGAGGCTCACCACGTAGACACCGGGCGGGACGATTCTCCCTTCCTCGTCAATCCCGTCCCAAATCGTCTGGACGATCGTTCCGACTCTCCTCTGGTCAAGAAGTCGTCTCACTGTTCTACCGTCCGAGTCGAACACGGTGAGATTCGCTTTCGTCCCGAGCGAAGGAAGCGCGAACGAGAATACGACTCTGTCGTCGATTCCGTCTCCGTCCGGCGAGATCACGCGACTGCTCATACCGATTTCGAACGAGCCACCGCCTCGCGCGGCCTCGCAGACGCTGTTACGTCCGCAGGGCGTCGAGCCCGAAGACGCCACGCTCGAAGACCAGTTGGCCGCCTGCCTGCCACTCACAGACGTAGAAACGCGTTCGATCGAGCCGTTGCTGCGAGTGGACCAGTCTTCGCAGTAGGCCACGTAGTCGCTTATGCAACCAGAGCTGTCCCTTATGCAGACCACGTCGGCGTAGCTGTTTCCTCCAGACGCGCTGTTGTTCAGGGAAGGCCAGCTTCCCTCGGGTTCAATCGCCCGGCCTTCGCATTGATTCGGCGTCTCCTGAAAGAGTTTCTTGTCCTGAGTGACGACCAGGAATTCGCCGGGCCCGATCACTACCGGAAGCGATGTAAGGCGCGCCTTTTTTTGTGATGAGTCCTCTATCCACCAGCCTCTCACGTCCACGGGCATTTGCCCTCTGTTGAAAAGCTCCACCCACTCGGGTTCTCCCGTGGCCGGTGCGTACATGATTTCGTTTACGACGACGTCGCCCTCGCCGACGCGCAGACTTGTCGACGCGGTATCGTTGCTTCGATTCTCGTCTTCCCCAAGTCTGAGCACCGCCTCCAGAGTCATGCAGCTCTCGACTTCGGGGAGCAGGGACACCGACACGGTCTCGGACTGTTTCGGGGCGATTGCTCGCGTCGTGGTTGAGGCAAGAAAACTGCGCGCCGAATCCGCGATCCCGAAGAATTCGACCAGGCATTCTCCGTCCGCGAGCTCGCGAGCGCCGAAATTCCCGACCTCGACAGTGATCTCGACATTCTCGAAGAGAAGAGGAAGGGCCGGCGTCGTGCTCAGAGTCCCGGAGACGAAACCGGCGTCTACGACGCACAAATTGCGTCTTCCGGGAGAAGGCGGAGAGAGGGCGCTGAAGTCGGCCGAGTTGTCCTGCGTGTCGACGCCGTCGGGCAGTCTTCCTACGCTGATTCCGGAAGCGACGTCCTCGCACGGAGTGCCCTCGTAGTACTCCGGGAACGAGTGCGAGCCCCATCCCACGAGGTCCACTATTTCCGTCGCTCTTCTTATCCTGCAGGCGTCGGGCCCGTTTTGTAGGTCTAGCTGCTTGACAAATTGAGGAGCAGGGCTCACGGCGTCTTCGCCTATGACAGCGTAGCCGTGGGCCTCGACGTAGTAGTCCGACTCCCACTGAATGGCGAGGCTCCAGTCTCCCTCCTTGGCGCCGTTTCCGGTCTCCAGCGCCAGCCCCTTGAGGGAAAGAGGGACCTCCGTGGGATTGTACAGTTCAACAAACTCGAGCCCCTCGTCGGTTCCCTCCGGGTCGTAGAGGATTTCGTTGATGACGAAGTCCTGGGCGGCCGAGGGAAAGACAGTTGACACTGAGACAATCGAAACAAAGAGGATCGAAGCAAGAGGAATCGAAGCGAAAAGGCCACCACCCATCGTCCACCTCCCATTCTCGGCGACTTACGAAGACTTACGGAAGTCCCGAACGTCGCCTCAACCACCACTCGATGGCCACAAACATCGTGAAGGCCAGAAACAAAAGAGGATGATTCCAGAGTCTGACTTGACGTTCGACAGTCGCTTTCTCGCCGAAAGTCTGGATCTCGCGGGCGAGCGCGCCAACCTGGTCCGTCCCGAAAGACTTTCCTCCCGAAGCCTCGGACACGTAGCTCAGAAGACGTGAATCGGGAAGGAGGTTTCTGTACTCCGGCCCGTTCGAATCCACAAGGAAGCTGCCGGTAGAGATGGCGCGTCCTCCGTTTTCGACGTCGGAGACCTTGTAGTTGTACGTGCCGGGGGCGAGAACGCCGAGGTCGGCAGCCAGACTATCTGTGCCCGCTCTTCTTGTGAGGATGCGATCGAAATTTCTATTGTTGGCTCCAGTGACTTCAAGCTTGAGATTCGATTCTTCGCCGGAGGGAACGGGGGTCTCGGGAGCGCCCGTGGTCCTTCTCGGAGCGCCGCCGCCCGAAAATGTGACCTCTTCTCCATTCTGGAAGACCCACGATTGAGGCTTGAAGTCGAAAGCTCCGTCTTTCTCACCCTCCGAAAGCCACCATATTGCATTTGCTGTGAACCCACTGAAGAGCCTGTCGGAACCTCCCGCGCCCGGCACCGAGAAACCCCATCTCCAAACCCCGCTCGCCGCAACGAGGAGCACCCTTCCCTTGCCGTAGGAGCCGGCGACGATAACGGGAAAACTCTTGTCCCCGGTCCCGGAATCAAAGAGCACCGAGGCGCCGGGTTTTGCGGAGTCAATCGCGTGCGAACCAAGAAGTGGCGAGATATCTCCCCAGCTCTCCGCGTTGGAAGACGATTCCTTCTCGACATCACATATCGGGTGGTTGAGACCGTCGAACGTCACTCGACAGTTCAGATAGTTCTCGGGTCCCCAGGCGTTCGGCTTGAGCAGCCGGGCCGGCAACAGCCTCCTGGCAGGTTCCGGCACCTCTTTCAACCCCTCGGCGCCGGCGACGAACAGCCCTCCGCCGGAACTCACGAAACTCTCGAGGCTCTCCCACACGTCAGGGCCCAGGTAGCGCGCGGCGCCATCACCGACAAACACGACGGAGCTTCTGCCAAAACCCTGAGGCACGGATGAAACCAAGCCTTTGAGGGCCGGTAGCTTCGTCTTTCGTCCCGACACGAGAACGAACGTGGTCTCGAGCTTCGGATCGGACTCGAGCTGCCTCTTCAAGAATGTGAAGTCCCACGTGATGTCTCCTTCGAGGTAGAGAATCTTGAGCCTTTCGCTGAGCACACTGATTGCAAAGGAGGTCGAATTGTTCGCAGTGGAAGCCTCACCCTTGACCGCGGGGACGCTCACCTTGTAGAAATGAAGACCCGCCGAAGTCGGCTTGACGGAGAGGAAAATCTCGGTCTCGGCCGAGCCGGCGAGCTTCAGCATCCCTCTCGATATGACGGTCTCGCCTTCCGAGATACTCAAGGGAACGTTCAGGTTCTCGAGGCCGTAACCTTTCACGCGCACGAGCACGGGCGCTTCGCTGCCGGCGTAGCCGGACGCTGGATGAAGAACCTCCGTGATTTCGATGTCCCTGAAGGAACCCTCCTTTGCCGACAGAACGGTGTAAACAGGAAGCGAGATTCGCTTCGCCACGCTGGTCGGATCGGGGCCGAACGTGCTCGCGCCGTCGGAAATTACGACTATTGCCGCGGGAGTCTTCCCGACCCCGGAAGAGATGTCTTCCAGGGCCTGGCCCAGTGCGGTTCGACTTCCGGCCGCGTCAGTAGGCGGCTCGTTCGCACCCGTGGCCGCCGCAGCCGCAGGAATCGACTTCTTCTCGACTGCCCGCAGACTGTCTGAGAACACATAGACGGAACTATCAAACCTTCTCGGAAGCTGCTTGAGCAGACTCTGAGCCACGCCGAGCGCCACGTCGGCGCGGGAACGGCTCGAGTCCTCCGCAACCGCGAGATCGAAAGGCTGTTTCATGCTAGCCGAACCGTCCACCAGGACGAACACCTTGGGCCGGTGGCTCTCCTTGGACTCGATGCTCACGACGGGCTGAAGCAGGGCCAACAGGACGCACATGAACGCGGCGATACGTAGTCCCATGAGAAGTCGCCGCCTTTCCTTGCCGAGCCGAGTGTCCTTCCGCACGTACAGGCGAACGACCAGGAGAACGAGAAGTAAAGCGAGGGCGGACAAAAGAAGCCAGGACGAAACCGGTGAGAAGGAAAGGCCCTTTACGAAAGGAAGCCGACCACTCATATCAACCCATCCTCACAATCACTGAATCCCCAAGGATCAGGAAAATCATCGCCACGCCCTTTCCGGAGGCGCGCGAGGATGTCGCGTCTCTCTTGGCGACACTCAAGGGCGTCACGTCTCAGTTGGAAACGAGCGGAAGCATCAGGTCTCGTTTGGAAGCACGCGATCACGCAAAAAATCATGCTGCTCGGTTCTCAAGATAAGAATACAACAAAACCGGCAGAGGAGGGTTGGAAAGTGGATAAAAGGCTTGGGTAGTGTGGTAACAAGAACGCTACCGGAAGACCCGAAGGCGTGTCAAGAAAATTCTGCCACCTATTTCCTGCTTCCCGCCACGGCAAGCGAATCAGCGTAGCGTATGCGCTTTTCTCTCGTATCGAGGTTGAGGCGCTTGAGTTCCATGAACAGCGTGAGAGGATTGATCGGCCTCCTGTAGTCGTGCGCAAGTAGTTCTCTTGCAATCTTGATGCTACCGTAGTCGGGATGCTCCCGCACAATCTCACGGATCATTGCTTCGAGGTTCTTGCTCGAGGTGACGTCGGCCGCGTGAGATTCGGTCTCGAAAGTGCTGGGCGTGCCAATTAGCGACGATGCCGAAGCAGTGCCAGCCGTTGTATTGCCGGCGGCTGCACCACCAGCCGTGACCGGAGCGCTACCAGTCGTTGTACCACCGGCGTTGGGCGAGGTATCACCGGCCGCGGCAGTGCCAACCGTGCCAGTACCGACCTGGGAAGCGGTCGCCGCTCCCGTACCCTGGCCCGTAGTCCCGTGCGCCACGGGCTCGGTGCCTTTGTCTGATTCGTCGGACCTCGGCTTCTCCTGTACCGGTGCGGCCTTCGGTCTCTCGAATTTTTCCACGGCAGCTTCCACGGTCTTGAAGGATTCAAGTATGTTATGGAACTCGAGGAGCTCGAACACCTCTGCTACTTCCGGTGTCATTCCGATGAGCTTGAGATCGCCTCCGCTCTCTCTTATTCCACGAATCTCGCTGATAAAGATTCCCCAGCCCGCACTGCTGATGTAGGTCACCTTGCCCAGATCGATGATTATCTCGAACTGGCGGTCCTTGAGCAGGTACTGCAGTCTTCGCTCAAGTTCGTGTGACGTCGTGGTGTCAATCTGGCCCAGCACGCGGACGACCGCTACCTGATAGTGGGAACCAGCCTGCTCAACTATTACATCGATGCCCTTCATTTGCTCTCCTCCTCCCCCACTGCGGTGGGCTGAGTGCTAGAGTGGACCTCTTCTGGTTCGAGGCCGACCGCAGTCGGGTACCCGGTGTTGTCCTCCATGTCGAGATTCATGATTTTTCTTGTGCCTTCTAAGGCAGACTTCTTTCTCTGATCTTTGGTGCCCAGGTCGAGTTTCTTGAGACATAGATAGATTTTCCCGGGCGAAACGTCGAGACTGCCAAACTCGGCCTTGCTCAGCTCGCGGCTGATCCGCTTCGGCCCGTAGGAAGGGAACGTCTTCGCAACCATGAGAATCTTCTGCTCGACTTCAAGGCTCACGCGTCCGAGTTTCTCAAGAGATCTCGGAATCTTGTCCCTGAGACCTTCCTCTCCCAGTTCGTGCATCCTCTTCTTGTACTTGTAATAGCTTGAAGGAGACACCTTCATTATCTCGCACGCTTCGTTCACGGACATACCTTCAACTTCAACCAAGTCAATGAGCTTCTTTCTGACGTCATATAGTATATCGTCAACAACCGCCCTTTCCTTTATGGCTACGAGCGTTATGTCGTCATTTTGTGCTTCCCCGCCCGTGAAGCCCGCCACCTCTTCGTCCAGCGTTCTGGCAAACTCTTGCGGCGGCAATTGGCCGTATTTCTTGATGACTCTCAAGAACCTCTCTTCGCCGAAGAGCTCGCCGTCCTTGTTCATGGCCTCGGTTATGCCGTCCGTGTAAATGATGAGCATGTCCGCCTGCTTGAGCTTGATGCTCTCGGAGCCGATCGATTTCTCGAAGAGAGAACGATCCCCGAGGTCTATCCCCACGGGGAAACCCTTCGGATTGAGGAAATACGTCTCGCCGGAATCGCCCCTGTAGAGAATCATCGGGTTGTGACCCGCGCTGGCGAAGCTGATCACTCTGTGTCTCGAATCCAGAACCATGTAGAAAATCGTGACAAACATGCCCTTCTTCATGTCGTCCGTGACAAAGCTGTTCATTCTCGCAACGACGTCCTTCGCCGACCTGTTGCCCCTCGCCTCCATTCTCAAGGCCGTTCTTATCATGGTCATGACCAGCGAGCCTGCGACCCCCTTGCCGGAGACGTCCGCCACGACAACGCCGAGAGTGTCGTCGTCCACCCACACGAAATCGTAATAGTCGCCTCCAACCTCTTTCGCGGCTCTGTAGAGAGTGCCGATTTCGAATCCCTCCGCCGTCGGTACCTCTCGCGGTAGAAGAGACTGTTGGATTTCCTGGGCCACCTGCATTTCTTTCTGCAGTCGTTCCTGTTCGACGAGGTTCTGCTGTGCCTTCTTGAAACGCGCGGTGATCTCGTTGAACGTGCGGGCTATCTCGTCTATTTCGTCGGGACCTCCTTCGTCCAGTTTTCTGTCGAGCATCCCCTCTCCGATTGCGCGAACGCCGTCGGACAGTTTTTGGAGCGGCTTGACAAAGCGGGACACGACGAACCAAACGGCGACGTTCCCCAGCGCAAGGACGAGCAGCGCCGTTCCCAGAAGCGCTCCTCTGGCCCGGGCCATGTACTGGTTAAGCGCGTCTCTTCTGATGTCAAGGTAAACCCTGCCTAGCTCGGCGGCCGCAGAGCCGGGAGCCTGGACGGCGATAGGTGTGGACAACGATATGAGCTTCGCCCGATACCCCTTGTCCTGCGCCTGAGATTCAGAAAGAATGGCCTCATACGAGGCAAAGACCTGCGCCGGTTTGTCGCTCGCCCAGATGTTTCCCTCCCTGTCAACGACCATTATGCCGGCGATCTGTGGATTCTCTTTCAGGGTACGGACGATCGTCTCGTTGAGGAGCGTCTGTTCTACGGAGAGCGGTTCTTTGGAGAGAAGAAGCTCGGTGCTCTGGCGGGCAATCCCCGCAGAGATGGCCTTGCTCCGTGCGATTACTTCTATCGTGATGGTTCTGTCCTGGCGCACGACAAAGTAGAAGAAGGCACTCGCTACTATCGCGAACAAGATCGCGGATGCGTACAAGCTGAACTTGAACCTGAGACTCTTGTGCCATATAGGCCTCTTCCAGGCCAGAGGCGGGCGTTTGCGCTTTCCGAGAAGGTCCTTCCTCATTGTCAGCACGTTGCCTGACGGCGTCACATTGTAGTTGACGTCGTCCATGAGCCTGTTCATGAGAAAGAGACCCAACCCACCTTTTCTTCCCGTGGCCACGTAGCGTCTCAGGTCAGGCACTCGCACCTTTTGAAGGTCGAAGCTCTCTCCATTGTCCGTGAGGGAGATGGTGAGGCGGTTCGATCCGGACGCGACGACGGTGACCTTTATCGACCCCTTCTTCGATCTGTAGGAATGCTTGATGATGTTGGTGCTGGCTTCGTCAATCGCAAGCTTCATGGCGTTCGTGGCTGTGGATGCGACGTTGAGCTCGGCGCACACCTTGTCCACGAACTCCCGCACCTGGACCAGGTATCTCTCTTCACCCGGGATTTCCAGGTTGAACCGCTTTTCGCTTCTGTCACCCAGGATTTTTCTCACCACGGTCATGCTACTGCGCTTTCCTTTCGCCCGAAGAGAGTCTGGCCTTCGCCTTCTCAATGTTCCTGGCAACCATTTCGTTCTGAGGATCCACTGCCATAATCTTCTTCCAGGACTCAATCGCCTTCTCGTATTCACCCAAGTTAAAGTGGTTCATCCCTTCTACGTAGAGCTTCTTCACGTTCTCTTCTACCTTGGGCGTTTTCGGAGAAAGCCTCTCTTCTATCTTTTCGGCAAGTCTGAGGCCTTCTTGATCGGCCGGGTAGAGTTTCAGCATCTCTTGGAGTTGCGCTTTGGCTTCTGTGTAATTTTCTCTGTCGTAAGCAGTTACAGCGTTCGTATAAAGTGTTAGAGCATCTATTCTGCGCATGGCCTCCACGAGGTCGCGTCCGACGGTCTCGACCGCGCTCTTCGAAGTCTCCATTCCTCTTCTGGCCTCTTCGTTCTCGGGACTCAGGATGAGCACCTTGTTCCACGCCGAGTATGCCTCGAGATATTTCCCCGAGGCGGCGAGATTCTTCGCAAGGGCGACGTTAGAGGCCACGTCTACGGCAATGAGTGAATCCGCCTGCCTGATGCCGCTCAAGGCCTCGGCGTTTCCGGGCTCGAGCTCGTTTGCCTGCCTAAACCGCAGCAGACCCGCATTGAAGTCGCCCTGGCTCACGTACTCCTTGGCCACCTCAAGTAACACATGAAGCTTCGCGTGCTCGCCGGCCATCCTGGCCTCTTCCTCGGTCTTCCTTGCCAGAGCCTCTCTTATCTTCTTGACGCTCTCCTTTGCCTGCGCGTTTTCCGGATCGTATTCGAGCACGAGGTTCCACTCGTCGAGGGCGCTGGAATAGCTCGCCTGATCGAATGCGCGCCTTGCGAGCTCGGCATGAGCTTCAATCCTCTTGGCCTTTTCTTCTTCGAGCATTCTCGCCAGCTCCCGCTTGCGCTCGCGCTCCTCGCGTTCTTTTCGCAGGGCAATTGGATCTCCGAAGGTGGCCGAGACCGAGAACTGGTGCAGATTCCCCAGTTCGCTGTTTCCGATCGAATAGTCGAGTGAGTAGCTTCTCCATTTCACACCAACTCCGGCGCAGAGTTTCCCCTCTTTGAATCCCGCCCTGAGAGCCACGAGTTGATCCACGACGTACTCGCCTCCCACTGAAACGTTGGTGTTTGCCTTCTCCGGCAGAGAGACGTCAATCCCGACGAGAAGCACGTCACGCCCCCCGCGCAGTGAGTCTCTGTAGGACCCGCCGGCACGCAGGGTGCGCGGAGTATTTTCGACTCTGTCAGCAAGCTTGAGTTTGGCGCCCGGCACGTCCCGGGCGGCCAGACCGAGCGCAAGTCCCTTGACGTACGGCACCGAGTAAAGGGCCCCGACGTCAAATCCCGCACCGTTTGTGCTCAGCTCTCCCATCCCCTGATTCACGATCTTCAGGGAAGCTCCGACGTTCACGTTGAACGGAATCTTCCGGCCGTAAGAAAATATCATTTCGCTCTGAGAGAAACCTATCTGCCCCAGGCTTCTGCTTCTGTCGTCGTAGGCCTGTATTCCATCGGTTCCGACTCTCAAGAACGCGAAACCGATGCCACCGAAGCGGACGGTGGGGTGCGCTATCGAGAAGAAATCGAGTGAACTCCCCTCGAACAGCAAAGAATGAAATCCTGTGATGCCGGTCTGTCCGAGGCAGGAGAGCCCGGCAGGGTTCCAGTACGTTGCCGTCGCGTCGTCCGAAATCGCCGTGAAGGCGCCACCCATCCCGAGCGCTCTCGAGCCGGCGCCGAGTGAGAAAATGCTCTCGGTGCCTCCGGACACACTGCTTGCCGCAACGCTCGTGCCCGACGAAAGCGCAAGGAGAAGCAAGGTCGCCGCCAGGAGCCCTGCCGCGGCCATGACAGTGACTCTTGCAGAGGACGAGGCACGTACCCCAGCCGCCATGGCGGTCGCCACGGCGCCACAGGGCCCGATCTCAGGGCGACTGCGAATAGTCACGCGACCTTTTTGTGCAATGCCTCTCATTTTGCCACCGCAATCTTGAACGTGGCGTTGACACCCGCTGCTTCGAGTTTGCAGATGTAAACGCCGTTCAGCACGACGTCGCCGCTACCGTTCTTGCCGTCCCAGAGAATCTCTCTCAACCCTTCCCTGCCCTCCGATTCCTGCTCGGAGAAAGTCTTCGCAAAGACGGGCTTCCCGTCGAGCGTGTATATCCTGATCGTTACCTTGGAATCGCGCTCGAGATTGTAGGAAATCCTCGTGGATTCCATGCCCGCCCTGAACGGGTTCGGGTAGTTGTGGACACCCGTGAACCATCTCGAAGGTGCAGAAAAAGTCCGCGGGAAGGTCTCGTTGTCCGAGGACACCACTCCTATTGCCTGTCCCGAGGCAACGTCGACAACTTCAAACGCCGCGTCTCCTTCGAGTTCAAGCACGAGACCGGTGCCGCCCGGGTACTGCGACACGTCAACCATGACCAGAAGCGTGTCGCTCTCGCCGGGACCAAGCGTGTCGGCTTCGGGCGCAAGCTCGACTCTCACGGGATTCGTTGACGAGACGCTCGCAATGCCCAGCAGGATGCCGGGTGAAGAGTATCGCGAGAGTTTCACGGCCGAGAGAACCGAAGATGGATTCGCGAGTCTTGCGTAATCCTCTCCGTCCACAAAGAAACTCAGAGCCTTGAGCACAATGTCGCTCCCCTCGCCGATCTCCTGGGGGTTAGTGATTCTTAGGGCCATCAACCATACGGAGCTCTCTCCAGGCGCCATCTGCGCCGGAGCTTCGACAAGAGGAGGCACGTCGGCAATCATGCTCTTGGCCTCCACGTACGCGGCGATGTCTTTAGTGCCGGTGGAAACGTAGGCTTCAGCGCCGGTGTTTTCGTCGAGAGGAATCACGGAAATGTATGTAGAGATGCTCTGGATCGGAGAGGTCTCCGAAGGAGCAATCGCGTCCCAACGCACCGGGACCCCAACCGAAAAGTCCTGCTCTTGAGTGTAGCCCTCTGCCAGGGCGTAGCCCGCGGGGAGAGAGATCGCAATCTTCCCGCTCGCCGCTGGGGCCGCCGTCCCGAGGTTTGACACGGTGGCCACAATGGTGAACCGACTGCTCACGTGCAGACTGCCGTCCGTGGCATCTGCGGGAGCAGTGATGGCGGATTGAAGCGAGAGGTTGGTCTTCACGACTACCGACGCGTCGAAAACTCTGCTCGCGTTCAGCGTGTCTGCCGCCTGGCCTGTGTTGATGGCGAGCGGTACGTTCGCCATCGTCACCAGGAATCCTTCCGAGTCGGATGGGTCCGCAGGAGCGACCAGCGACCATTCGACTGCGACACCGGGCTCGAAGCTCTGAACGAGCGGGGAGAGCAGGTTGAAGCCCTGTGGAACGGCGATGCCAAGCGTACCGCCTGAAGCCACTGATCCCTCTCCGGTGTTGGCCACGATCGCACGTATCTTGAAATTCTGCTGCGTCGACAGTATGTTATCGGTCGCTCCGGACGGTTCTGAGATCGAAGTCGAGAGCGAAAGGAGCGCGGGCAGTTCGATAATGGCGCTCGTCGTATCGTCGAGAGCGACGCCGACAAACAGGGGTTTCCCACTTATTGCTCCGACCGAAGACTCGATCTGCGCGGTAAAGGTCTCGGCTCCCCCAGAAGTACCTGCCTCCACTGGGATGCTGAGTGTTTTCCTGCTCTCACCCTGAACTACACCGGCAGTCACGGGGCCCCCGATGACGGAGCCGCCGTTCGAGGAGAGAGAAACAACGACGTCCAGTGCGTCTTCTTGGCCCACGTTTTCTACTTCGACGTCCACCACGAACGCTTGCGACGTATTGACGCGCGGCGCGTTCGGTGAGTCGAGCGCGGTCGAGTAGATCCGCAAGTCTCCGGGCCTGTTCACGAGAACGCTGTCGGGAGAAGTCGAAAGCGTCTGGGAGAAAAGGAATCCATTCCCGTCCGTCCCCTCGAACTCGAGGGAAACGGCGTGGGGGCCGGCCGCTATTGCCGTGCTGTCAAGCGTTATGCTTCTGAAGTGCAGCGACGCCGTCGAATGGCCCGGCACATCACATCCTTGAGAACAATCCACGGTGTCGATGATGGTACCCAAAGACAGGAAGCTCGAGTCCGCCACGAAAAGCGTCGCATCGCCCGTGTTCTCCACTCTGAGCGAGAAACTTACGGTCTGCTCCTGCGCCACTACGTCCGGTGTCAGGGAATCGTAGACGTATCTCAGCGAAGATTCGCTCTGTACGACAAGTTCGCCCTGCGGCGAGAGAATCCTTGCCTCAAGCGGGAAACCATTCTCGACCCCTTCCAGATTGAGCTCCACACCGTACGACTGGGCCGCCATTGCAGGCGACAGCGTGTCTTGCACAAACTGAAGAACGGCGCTTTCGCGAGGAGCTATCAGAACGGGCGCGCCCAGACCGGCGGCGACGAATTCGTGTGCTCCGTCCCTGATGTCTATCTCGCAAAGAGTTGGCTCCACCAGGGCGGCCGCGTCTCCCAGGTTCTCGATTTCTAAAGAGAAGCCGACCACCTGGCCTGCCGTGACTCTCGACGGCGCCAGGCTGGAGGCGACCCAGCTAAGCAGTGCCCTCTTCTGGACGACGATGCTACTGCCTGGAGTAATGAGACTGTCCTCGGCGATGCCGTTCTCCTCAATCTTCACGAGAAGTTCCGGATTGTAGGGACCGGTCGCAAAACTCGTGTCGATCTCGGAGGCAGGGAAGGTGAGGGTCCGCAAGCTCTCGCTCTCCACGAGGAGAGACTCCGAAAAGAACGCCTCGAACTTCGGCGTTGTGCCGAAGCGCAAGCTCGTGCCGGGGAGAATCCGTGCAGCGGCCTCGCCTCTGTTAGCCAGAACAACGTTGAAAGACGGCGAATGGCCCGTGCTCACGGTTTCGGGAGAAATGGAGACGTATTCAAGCACGGTAGGAAGCTCCACCCTCACAGTCTGCGGATCGCAGGAAAGCGTGTCCGCAAAGGCTGCCTGGTTCTCAGTTCCGGCCAGAACAACCTCCACAGAATGTGCTCCTATCTCCATCGATGCGGGGACCTGAGCCTCGGCAAAGTGGACCACAGTCTCGCCGGCGCCGCTCAAGAGCGTGGGTGTCGAGAGACGCGCCACGTACTCCGACCCTGGCGCTCCGAATCTCATGTAGGTCAGGGACGTGTCCAGCTCCACCGAAACCGTTCCGGAATTGGCTATCGCCATCGAGAATGAGTGCGCCTGCCCCAGGGAAACACTCGCCCTCGTCAAGCTTTCGTCCACGTAAGAAAGAGCTGCACGACTCTGAACAAGCCACGTGGCAGTGCTGTCAGCATGAGTGCCGTTGACGTCAACTCCGCCGGACACGCCGCTTGCGAAACCGTCAATGGTACAGGGGCCGAGAGGGGCATACTCGTCCACGTCAACGAGGAACGAGAAGACTCGCGTCTCGCCGCCCGCCAGAATGTGAGGCAAAACGGGCGAGGAAAGCGAGTAACTGTGCCCCACGCTCGAGAACGTCAGGCCTATCGCCGTCACTTGAAGCGGAATGCTTCCCTCGTTCTCGACGGTCATTTCCAGCTCTGTGTCCAGGTCTCCACGGGTCACGCTGGATCTTGCAGAGATCGTGCGAACGCGCATCGCGACCACGTTGACGGTGTTGGCCCCCGCCTGGAGACCCTGTAAGAAGGAATTTCCACGGCCGTCTCTCCCCGAAAGGCTCAAGATCGGCGAGTAGGAACCTGGATCGAGTTGATCGGGCACACTGACCGAGTCAAACGCGAGGCGCGCCCGCGTCCCCGCAAGAACCACGACCGTGTCGGAGAGGGTTGCGACGTAGCTGCCGTCGTTTCCGTCGTTGAACCCGAACGTAGAGGAAGGAGACAGGTAGACCCTGCCCCCACCCGTGTTTTCAAGCTCAAGCTCAAACGAGACCTTTTGGCCGTCGTTTACAACACCGGGAGAAACGGAACCGGCCACGTAGCGAAGGTAGGGCGAGTCGAGAAGAACGATGGTTTTGAGCCCGCTGGCGGTCCCTTCAATAGAGGCTGCACGTACGGTGTCGCTGCCGGCCACGGTGCCCGCCCTCAAGGCAAACGACACTTTGCCGTCCGCCGACGTCGAGAGTTGAATCCCGGAGACGCTCGTGTCCGCGTCAGGCGCCACAATCTGACAGAGACTGGCTGCCACCGTGACCTTGACCCCGGAGCCCACGTTGTTTCCGTAACCATCCGCGAGGGGCCCCGCACTTACAATTGTGGACACTTCCCCATTCGCGGTCAGAGTGTCCTCTAGAGAAGCGACGGTGATCGTGCCGGCGGGAAGAGCCGGCGTGACAGTGATGTTGCTCTTCGATGCGCTTATGAGAATCCCTTGAACGTCTTCTGCAAGAAGGCCGAGGTTTCCGGCCGTGGTGTCTGTAAGTTTCAGCCTTGACTGCGAAGAGCCCGAGACGAGTCGCAAGGAGTCCTCGGCAGTTGCGGACCACGCCGAACCGCCGTCCGTGGATATTCTTGCACTCGGCGAGGAGGCCCTGATCCTGACGAGGCTTGTGTCCGATGTGTCGAGGTTCCCGAAACTATCCTTGGCGTCTACCGAGAGCGAAAGCACGGCTCCGGCGGTGTCCATCACCGCCTGCGCGGGGAGTATTTCGAGAGACGTCGCTCCCGCCGGAGTTGAAGTGACGAAAATGTCGGACACCGACTGGTGATTCACGGTGGAACAGTATGCGTCGATCGTGTCACCGAGAGCCGACGCCTGTGGAGCACGATAGAGGACCGTGACGAGACCCGAATTGTCGGTAGCGCCCGTCTGAATGGAAACGCCGCCCGAAGTGTTGTTCGAGTTCGCCGGGTCGTCATCCAGAGAGCCGTCGGCTGCGTCCTTTATGACGACGCTCACGAGTTCGCCGGGACAAGAGCCTCCAAAAGCGTCTCTCACCGTGGCGCTGATGACTTGGGTCCCTGCGGCGTTCACATAAAATGCCCCGGGGGGATACAACTCGATGCTGGCCGCGGCTCCGGCCGTTACCTCTATTCCCTCGACGAAACCGTCTATCTGAGCGTCGGAGGTATCGCCGGCTGATATCGTGTGAGTACCGACCGTAGTAAGACGTACCCCGGCAGAGAAAACGTGAAGCCCGGCGTCAGTGGGCGCAAAACCGTAATCGACAGGAAGCACCGTCGCACTGCCAGTGTCGGACGAAGCAAAACCTACTACGCCTGTGTATCCGGTGGCCCTGTTCCCGTACTCATCCTTCGCCTCCACTTCGAGGTCGAGCCAGTCTCCGGCAGCCACAGACATTGAAGAGGCTCTGACAATCAGGGAATCGCAGGACTCCGGAACCACCGTTATGCCGCTCTGGGTACCAGTCACCGAAGGCTCTGACACATCGAAAGCGCTCACGGACTGCTCTCCAGAGAGCGTAAGCTTCACAGACAGCGGAAAGACGTGTCGCCCGCTGTCAGGCAGAACAAAGGTGTAGTCAGGCGGAAGAACGGTCTCGGGGTTGCCGTCGCTGCTCGAAAACGCGATTGTCCCATCGTAGTCGGGCACCCTGTTCCCAAACCTGTCTCTCACCTCAACGACAACGTCGCTCGAAGTTCCGGCAACGACAGGATCCGAGACGCTGGACACAATAAGGGTATCTTCTACGGAATAATGAATCGACACTTGTGCCGTGGCGGCCGGAAGCGCCGGCGCGTTAGTGTCGACGTCCATCACCGTGAGCTGTGACTCGACGGGCCTGGTGTCAACGTAATCGAAGGAAATCTGCGAACTATCTGCCGCCATCACCTTCTCGAATATCTCAACGCTCCCGCCCGTTTCCCTGAACTCTCCCGAGGCGGAATTCGTCCAAAGGTAGAGAGTCTGCGGAAGAGACGCTGGCGAAACGTTGCCAAAGGAATCCTTTATCGTAAGCGTGAAGGTACCTTGCGTGCCGGCCTCGAGGAACAAGCTGTCCGGGACAACGACAAGGACGGAAGGACTTCCGGGACCGACCTGGATGCCGGATACAATACCGTCTATCTGAGCGTCGGAGGTGTCGCCGGCTGATATCGTGTGAGTACCGACCGTAGTGAGACGTACCCCGGCAGAGAAAACGTGAAGCCCGGCGTCAGTGGGTGCAAAACCGTAATCGACAGGAAGCACCGTCGCACTGCCAGTGTCGGACGAAGCAAAACCTACTACCCCTGTGTATCCGGTGGCCCTGTTCCCGTACTCATCCTTCGCCTCCACTTCGAGGTCGAGCCAGTCTCCGGCAGCTACGGCCATTGAAGAGGCTGTGACGATCAAGGAGTCGCAATCCTGCGGAACCACAGTTATGCCGCTCTGCGTACCAGTCACGGAAGGCTCTGACACATCGAAAGCGCTCACGGACTGCTCTCCAGAGAGCGTAAGCTTCACAGACAGCGGAAAAACGTGCCGCCCGCTGTCGGGCAGAACAAACGTGTAATCGGGCGGAAGAACGGTCTCGGGGTTGCCGTCGCTGCTCGAAAACTCGATTGTCCCATCGTAGTCAGGCACCCTGTTCCCAAACCTGTCTCTCACCTCAACGACAACGTCGCTCGAAGTTCCGGCAACGACAGGATCCGATACGCTGGACACAATAAGAGTATCCTCTACGGAATAACGAATCGAAGCGTACGTCGTGACTGTGGGGAATGCCGGGGCATTTGTGTCAACG